>NC_018657.1 GCF_000299355.1 Gottschalkia acidurici 9a
CATGGTTGGAAAATTGCTCCGATTATTTTATTTATATCTCCTATACTTGATACTATAGAAATAACCTTACACGCGATTATACTATGAAGGTGGTGAAACTTTGACAAACGTTAGTAAACCAATTGTTACGGGTGATATTCTCAATAAAGTAATAGAGAATAGAAAACATAATGGTGTTATCATTAACTATTATGAAAAATTCACTCAAGAGTTTATAAATATAACTACTATTAATAAATATAGTGGTCATGTTACTAAAATAAATAATAATACTGGTGAGGTCTTAGATTCTTATTTTTCTGAAGATGTTTATATAGAAAGAATTTTTCAGTCTAATGATAGTGATATTATTTCAAAAGAACGTGATAGTTACATAGATACTTTAAATAATAAAATCCATAATATAAAAAAGTGCAATCAATTTTGGCTTATAGATAAGTATGAGAAACAAAGAATTAAGGATGTAAAGAATAGGAACTTATGTAGAGATAAATTTTGTTCTAATTGTAAAAAGGTAACTCAAGCTGTCCGAATGGCTAAATACATTCCAGAGTTGCAGCAATATGATGGTAGACTTCATCACTTAACATTAACATTACCTAATGTTTCTGGTGAAGATTTAAGGGGAACAGTTAAGCATATGGCAGAATGCTTTGCTAAGCTTATAAGATATTTGAGTGGAAATGCTAAGATAAAAGATATTGATTTTAGCTCCTGGGGATATGAAGGTGCTATTAGGTCATTAGAGGTTACATTTAATAACTATAGGGATAAAATATATCATCCGCATTATCACGTTGCATTAGTTTTAAATAATGATGTGCTGAGTAAAAAGAATATAGAAAACAAATATTCTTATGACTTTAGAAGTGGATCTCCTGAACTTAGAAATCTTTTTAGTAAAGAAGAAATTTTAATACAAAAAATTTGGAGACTACTAATAGATGGAAAAAGAGTTAATAAGGAAAATATAGATAATTTAGAGATAGGTTACACTTGTGTTATGGACAAGTTTAAAGAGAATGATTATGCTGAGCTTTTTAAGTATTTGACTAAAGAGGTTGATGAAAATAAAAGAATATTTACTTATGAAAATTTTAAAGCTTTATATCATGGACTTTATAGGGTAAAGCAGATACAAGGATATGGAGTTTTATATCGTATTAAGGATGCTATTAATGAAGAAGAGTTTAATAGTAAATATGATGAGTTTATAGAACTTTTAGGACAAAAAGAAAAACCTTCTAGTGTGAGTGAGACACCAGAAGATTTGCTTTCAGATGATAAGTATATTTTAATTAGCCGAAAATCTGATTTTGAACATCTGAAAGAGATACTGTTTTCTGACTAATCTATTATTGTATAAGTATTATACCATAGACGTATATAAATTATCTACTTATTTATGGACTTTAAATAGCATCATAAGGTCTACACAGATAGTCGTGGGGATTAAGGGGACCCACAGCTGTCAGTGTAGACCTTTTTTCGTTCTATTTAAGTTCAAAATTAAGATTCATATTATGCTTGTTTTTTGATTTCATATGATATACAATGTATTTAATGTGAAATCAATTGAAGGGAGTTGTTATTGTATTATGTCAGATGGTATAATTGTAGAAATACAAAGAGATTCTTTTGAGTTTTTATCAGATTTAATAAATAGGGAGTATTGTTTAAAGTCTAAAAATAATTCGTTCGTACTTCCTGATCAAGATGCTTTTATAGATTGTAATTTTTTTGATAAAGCAGTTTCAGAATTTGTTTCAAAATTACAAAATTATAGTGAAGAAATGATTTACTTAGAATATTTAAAGGAGGTTTTTAATTTGCCAATGGTAAATTTAAGAATTACAGATGCAGAAGTTGAAATATTAGACTATGCAGTACATAAAGGTGGTTTTAGTTCTAGAAAACTGTTTTTTATGGAACTTTTAAAGGATTATATTCAGGATGTTTTAAAAATTCCAACTGGATTGACTTTAAGTGATGAAGAGATATTGGTGTTTATTGAGAGAAATAAAATTGATGAATATGAAAACCTTAGGTCATTTGTTGATGAAGAGCAATTTAAACGTTTGATTGAAAATTCTAGTTTATTTGAAAATTTAGAAGATTATGAGTCTAGAAAAAAGAATATAAGAGGTAAGACAGGAGGACCTGTTAATGAGTAAGAAAATTGTATTAGCTAAACAAAGTTATGACTTTGAGTCTGATGGTAAAAGAATAAAAGGTTGTAAGATTACCTACTTAGGAAAGAATCCTTCACCATTGGAGAATGTTCAAGGATATACACCTATAATTGCTAATATTGGTGAAGATGTAGCGAAATGTATTGATGTAGTACCAGCTTTATATGATATAGAGTTCGAACAAGTAGCAGGTAAAAACAATAAAGCTGTTACATTTGTAAGTGATATAGAGTTTATAAAAGAAACGGATATCCCATCTTTATTTGCTTAGTCCCGACGTCTGGACTAAATATCCCTCCAGTAGACATTATCGACGTCGATAAAAAATAGAATATGCTTTTCTTTTAGCAGAGCCGTTCCCACCTAAAAACTAAACGGTTTTTTATGTTAGGATAAGAAAAGGTGAAGGTTAGAAAACAACCCATATGCTTTCCTTTCCCTTCGCCGTATCGAAAATTGAACATAAAAAATTTTATAAGTAAAGGGCGAACGGCTTTTTCGTTCGTTTATATACCCTTTATTTATAAAAAGTATTGCAACCAATAATTTTAAATTTACGGAGTGGATCATGGAGAAGGATTTAAAAAAAACAACTTTCTTCTTTGTTGAATGTTTTTTTAAGGTAAAATAGAAGAATGATTTGTAACTAAAATATATAGTTTATGTTATGCAATTATTGGAAAAACCATGTGCTACAGCAAGTGACGGGTCACGTGTAGCA